>NZ_CAWOOJ010000004.1:0-1702 GCF_963883145.1 Escherichia sp. E4385 | reverse complement strand
TTATCGTCAGCACCCACCTGAATAGACAGAGACTGATCAGAGCTGAGTACTTTAACGCCGTTAAAGTCAGTCTGATCGGAGATGCGGTTGATTTCATCCAGACGGGCGTTAATTTCGTCCTGCATGGACTGACGGTCAGACGCGGAATAAGTACCGGACTGTGCCTGAACGGTCAGACGGCGGATATTCTGCAGGTTGTCGTTCACTTCGTTCAGTGCGCCTTCAGTGGTCTGAGCGATGGAGATACCGTCGTTAGCGTTGCGGGAAGCCTGAGTCAGACCAGAGATGTTGGCCGTAAAACGGTTACTGATAGCCTGGCCAGCAGCATCGTCTTTTGCGCTGTTAATACGCAGACCAGAAGACAGACGTTGGATCGCTGTGCCGAGAGTGGACTGCGATTTGTTCAGGTTGTTCTGTGCAACCAGACTCAGTGCGTTGGTATTAATGACCTGTGACATAATATATCCTCAATTAAAATCCAGCGGTGCGATCCGTCCGGAAAGGAACTTAAATTAAATATGCGTTATAAGTGGCGCATACGTTAGATATCGGCATAAAAATAAAGTGGCTAAAGTGAATAAGATAAAAAAGAACAGGCCGGAATGTAATTGGATAAATAAAAACGGATTGATGATTTTTACTCGTCAGCCTGTCTTTATACTGGTATAAGGCAGATATCTCAGGAGGGGAACGTAATAATTATTACGTCAGGGGTAAGATAATATCTGCAGATTTGTTTATGGTAAAATTTAAGTGCTCTCTGCCATGACCGGGTAAGATAATTCACAAATCCCCGGATTATGAAGCGAATTTTATCCCCGGTTACGAAGATAATGGTGGAGGCTTAATGATAAAAAAACGCCCAGGAGGAAGACCGGGCGGGCAGGGAGGACACCGGCAGAAGCATTCTGCCGGCGGGGTACTCATTAACGCAGAAGCTGCAGAATGTTCTGTGGGATCTGATTAGCCTGTGCCAGCACAGAAGTACCTGCAGACTGCAGGATGTTCGCGCGGCTCATATTAGACACTTCAGACGCGAAGTCAGCGTCGAGAATACGGGAACGGGACTCGGTCAGGTTGTTAACGGTGTTGTTCAGGTTGCTGATAACAGAATCGAAACGGTTCTGTACCACACCAAGACCGGAACGCAGTTTATCAACCTGAGACAGCGCAGCATCAATCGTTTTCAGCGGGTCGGCAGTGTTGGTCACGTTTTTACCGGCGGTCACCACAACTTTACTGGTACCAGCATTAGAGTCATACGATTTTGAAAGGGTAGCCTCAGTTATATTGCCATTACCATCATCAAGATAGTAGTTACCTTGACCATCGTCTTTTAGGGTGCAACCTGGCGGTACGGTTGCCGCAACATTATGATCATACACTTCATTACCAACGACTGATGTTGGCGCTCCGCCAGCCGTCGCCGTAGTCGTGTTGTCAACCGTACTGTCGAAAGTAAAATTGCCCTTACCGTCATCGTGAAGTGCGTGATATTTCGCCCCTTCTTTTGCGTAAAGGTTTCCATTACTATCCTGAACAATATCAGTGGCTGTAGTTGGGGAGGGGGCTTTTGTATCTGTAACCTTATTCACGTCATAGGTGTAACCTTTGTCAACGTCATACGTGGTAGCCGACGCCTTAAGAGTAGTAACATCAAGTGTGGAAGCAATGTTGAAACCGGTCATACCGAGGGTGTCGG
>NZ_CAWOOJ010000003.1:0-1235 GCF_963883145.1 Escherichia sp. E4385 | reverse complement strand
GCGTTATAAGTGGCGCATACACTGTATATCGGCATAAAAATAAAGTGGCTAAAGTGAATAAGATAAAAAAAGAACAGGCCGGGATGTAAGTGGGTAAATAAAAACGGATTGATGATTTTTACTCGTCAGCCTGTTTTTATACTGGTATAAGGCAGATATCTCAGAAAGGGAACGTAATAATTATTAGTCAGGGATAAGATAATATCTGCGATTTGTTTATGGAAAAATTCAAGTGTTCTCCGCCATGACCGGGTAAGATAATTCACAAACCCCCGGATTATGAAGCGAAATTTATCCCCGGTTACGAAGATAATGGTGGAGGTTTAATGACAAAAAACCCGCCCAGGAGGAAGACCGGGCGGGCAGGGGGTACACCGGCAGAAGCATTCTGCCGGCGGGGGGGCTCATTAACGCAGAAGCTGCAGAACGTTCTGTGGGATCTGATTAGCCTGTGCCAGCACAGAAGTACCTGCAGACTGCAGGATGTTCGCGCGGCTCATATTAGACACTTCAGACGCGAAGTCAGCGTCGAGAATACGAGAACGGGACTCGGTCAGGTTGTTAACGGTGTTGTTCAGGTTGCTGATAACAGAATCGAAACGGTTCTGTACCACACCGAGACCGGAACGCAGTTTGTCAACCTGAGACAGCGCAGCATCAATCGTTTTCAGCGGGTCGGCAGTGTTGATTGCGTTTACACCGGTATCGGTCACTGTTACAGTGGAATTACCACTAGCAGGATCGTGTTGTGGATCGAAGGTTGCTTTGGTTAAACCACCCTTACCGTCATCAAGATAGTAGTTACCTTGACCATCGTCTTTCAGGGTTTTACCAGCCGGTACGGTTACCGCAACATTCTTATACGCTTCATTACCAACGACAGATGTTGTCGTACCGGTAGGCGCAGTCACCGTTGTCTTACCATCGTAGTTTAAATGGCCCTTACCGTCATCCGTGATTGCATAGTACTTAGGGGTGCCGGTCGTATCTACTCCGTAAAGGTTTCCATTAGCATCTTTAACAATATCAGAGATGACGGCAGTACCACCATTGGTATCCGTAGCCGCAGCTGTAGTATAGGTGTAGCCTTCGTCAACGTCATACGTGGTAGCCGACGCCTTAAGAGTATTAACATCAAGTGTGGAAGCAATGTTGAAACTGGTCATACCGAGGGTGTCGGAATCCATTTTAGACAGTTGGATATCGATAGTTTCATTATCGTCAGCACCCACCTG